>NZ_CP011006.1 GCF_000950575.1 Psychromicrobium lacuslunae | reverse complement strand
GCTATATGCGTTGATGCAATTTCTATGCGCACCCGTTCTCGGAGCACTGTCCGACCGCTTTGGCCGCCGCCCAGTCCTGCTCGCTTCGCTACTTGGAGCCACTATCGACTACGCGATCATGGCGACCACACCCGTCCTGTGGATCCTCTACGCCGGACGCATCGTGGCCGGCATCACCGGCGCCACAGGTGCGGTTGCTGGCGCCTATATCGCCGACATCACCGATGGGGAAGATCGGGCTCGCCACTTCGGGCTCATGAG
Organism: Psychromicrobium lacuslunae; assembly: GCF_000950575.1. Classification (NCBI taxonomy): domain Bacteria; kingdom Bacillati; phylum Actinomycetota; class Actinomycetes; order Micrococcales; family Micrococcaceae; genus Psychromicrobium; species Psychromicrobium lacuslunae. Next base: position 3,455 of record NZ_CP011006.1, on the reverse strand, counting down.
CGCTTGTTTCGGCGTGGGTATGGTGGCAGGCCCCGTGGCCGGGGGACTGTTGGGCGCCATCTCCTTGCATGCACCATTCCTTGCGGCGGCGGTGCTCAACGGCCTCAACCTACTACTGGGCTGCTTCCTAATGCAGGAGTCGCATAAGGGAGAGCGTCGACCGATGCCCTTGAGAGCCTTCAACCCAGTCAGCTCCTTCCGGTGGGCGCGGGGCATGACTATCGTCGCCGCACTTATGACTGTCTTCTTTATCATGCAACTCGTAGGACAGGTGCCGGCAGCGCTCTGGGTCATTTTCGGCGAGGACCGCTTTCGCTGGAGCGCGACGATGATCGGCCTGTCGCTTGCGGTATTCGGAATCTTGCACGCCCTCGCTCAAGCCTTCGTCACTGGTCCCGCCACCAAACGTTTCGGCGAGAAGCAGGCCATTATCGCCGGCATGGCGGCCGACGCGCTGGGCTACGTCTTGCTGGCGTTCGCGACGCGAGGCTGGATGGCCTTCCCCATTATGATTCTTCTCGCTTCCGGCGGCATCGGGATGCCCGCGTTGCAGGCCATGCTGTCCAGGCAGGTAGATGACGACCATCAGGGACAGCTTCAAGGATCGCTCGCGGCTCTTACCAGCCTAACTTCGATCATTGGACCGCTGATCGTCACGGCGATTTATGCCGCCTCGGCGAGCACATGGAACGGGTTGGCATGGATTGTAGGCGCCGCCCTATACCTTGTCTGCCTCCCCGCGTTGCGTCGCGGTGCATGGAGCCGGGCCACCTCGACCTGAATGGAAGCCGGCGGCACCTCGCTAACGGATTCACCACTCCAAGAATTGGAGCCAATCAATTCTTGCGGAGAACTGTGAATGCGCAAACCAACCCTTGGCAGAACATATCCATCGCGTCCGCCATCTCCAGCAGCCGCACGCGGCGCATCTCGGGCAGCGTTGGGTCCTGGCCACGGGTGCGCATGATCGTGCTCCTGTCGTTGAGGACCCGGCTAGGCTGGCGGGGTTGCCTTACTGGTTAGCAGAATGAATCACCGATACGCGAGCGAACGTGAAGCGACTGCTGCTGCAAAACGTCTGCGACCTGAGCAACAACATGAATGGTCTTCGGTTTCCGTGTTTCGTAAAGTCTGGAAACGCGGAAGTCAGCGCCCTGCACCATTATGTTCCGGATCTGCATCGCAGGATGCTGCTGGCTACCCTGTGGAACACCTACATCTGTATTAACGAAGCGCTGGCATTGACCCTGAGTGATTTTTCTCTGGTCCCGCCGCATCCATACCGCCAGTTGTTTACCCTCACAACGTTCCAGTAACCGGGCATGTTCATCATCAGTAACCCGTATCGTGAGCATCCTCTCTCGTTTCATCGGTATCATTACCCCCATGAACAGAAATCCCCCTTACACGGAGGCATCAGTGACCAAACAGGAAAAAACCGCCCTTAACATGGCCCGCTTTATCAGAAGCCAGACATTAACGCTTCTGGAGAAACTCAACGAGCTGGACGCGGATGAACAGGCAGACATCTGTGAATCGCTTCACGACCACGCTGATGAGCTTTACCGCAGCTGCCTCGCGCGTTTCGGTGATGACGGTGAAAACCTCTGACACATGCAGCTCCCGGAGACGGTCACAGCTTGTCTGTAAGCGGATGCCGGGAGCAGACAAGCCCGTCAGGGCGCGTCAGCGGGTGTTGGCGGGTGTCGGGGCGCAGCCATGACCCAGTCACGTAGCGATAGCGGAGTGTATACTGGCTTAACTATGCGGCATCAGAGCAGATTGTACTGAGAGTGCACCATATGCGGTGTGAAATACCGCACAGATGCGTAAGGAGAAAATACCGCATCAGGCGCTCTTCCGCTTCCTCGCTCACTGACTCGCTGCGCTCGGTCGTTCGGCTGCGGCGAGCGGTATCAGCTCACTCAAAGGCGGTAATACGGTTATCCACAGAATCAGGGGATAACGCAGGAAAGAACATGTGAGCAAAAGGCCAGCAAAAGGCCAGGAACCGTAAAAAGGCCGCGTTGCTGGCGTTTTTCCATAGGCTCCGCCCCCCTGACGAGCATCACAAAAATCGACGCTCAAGTCAGAGGTGGCGAAACCCGACAGGACTATAAAGATACCAGGCGTTTCCCCCTGGAAGCTCCCTCGTGCGCTCTCCTGTTCCGACCCTGCCGCTTACCGGATACCTGTCCGCCTTTCTCCCTTCGGGAAGCGTGGCGCTTTCTCATAGCTCACGCTGTAGGTATCTCAGTTCGGTGTAGGTCGTTCGCTCCAAGCTGGGCTGTGTGCACGAACCCCCCGTTCAGCCCGACCGCTGCGCCTTATCCGGTAACTATCGTCTTGAGTCCAACCCGGTAAGACACGACTTATCGCCACTGGCAGCAGCCACTGGTAACAGGATTAGCAGAGCGAGGTATGTAGGCGGTGCTACAGAGTTCTTGAAGTGGTGGCCTAACTACGGCTACACTAGAAGGACAGTATTTGGTATCTGCGCTCTGCTGAAGCCAGTTACCTTCGGAAAAAGAGTTGGTAGCTCTTGATCCGGCAAACAAACCACCGCTGGTAGCGGTGGTTTTTTTGTTTGCAAGCAGCAGATTACGCGCAGAAAAAAAGGATCTCAAGAAGATCCTTTGATCTTTTCTACGGGGTCTGACGCTCAGTGGAACGAAAACTCACGTTAAGGGATTTTGGTCATGAGATTATCAAAAAGGATCTTCACCTAGATCCTTTTAAATTAAAAATGAAGTTTTAAATCAATCTAAAGTATATATGAGTAAACTTGGTCTGACAGTTACCAATGCTTAATCAGTGAGGCACCTATCTCAGCGATCTGTCTATTTCGTTCATCCATAGTTGCCTGACTCCCCGTCGTGTAGATAACTACGATACGGGAGGGCTTACCATCTGGCCCCAGTGCTGCAATGATACCGCGAGACCCACGCTCACCGGCTCCAGATTTATCAGCAATAAACCAGCCAGCCGGAAGGGCCGAGCGCAGAAGTGGTCCTGCAACTTTATCCGCCTCCATCCAGTCTATTAATTGTTGCCGGGAAGCTAGAGTAAGTAGTTCGCCAGTTAATAGTTTGCGCAACGTTGTTGCCATTGCTGCAGGCATCGTGGTGTCACGCTCGTCGTTTGGTATGGCTTCATTCAGCTCCGGTTCCCAACGATCAAGGCGAGTTACATGATCCCCCATGTTGTGCAAAAAAGCGGTTAGCTCCTTCGGTCCTCCGATCGTTGTCAGAAGTAAGTTGGCCGCAGTGTTATCACTCATGGTTATGGCAGCACTGCATAATTCTCTTACTGTCATGCCATCCGTAAGATGCTTTTCTGTGACTGGTGAGTACTCAACCAAGTCATTCTGAGAATAGTGTATGCGGCGACCGAGTTGCTCTTGCCCGGCGTCAACACGGGATAATACCGCGCCACATAGCAGAACTTTAAAAGTG